>NZ_JBINOU010000002.1:0-9666 GCF_043952095.1 Georgenia sp. AZ-5 | reverse complement strand
ACGTAGGCCGCATTACCTACCTGCACCGTTCCGCTCTGACCTGGGAAGACACGTTTGGAGCACTACCGGAGACGTATTGGCAACACCCGTAGACGAGCGTATCGTGTTGACCTGTCAACAGGGGTCCAGGACCTAGGGAGACCCGATCATGGCCAGTCTGCGTGAAGTGAAGCGCTCCGATGGCTCCGTCGCCTACAAGGTTCTGTACCGGCACAACGGGAAACAGACGTCCGCGACGTTCGACAACCCCCAGGCGCGGACCCACTTCCTCCGCAACCTGGACGCCTTCGGTCCCGACGTCGCCGTGGAGATTCTCGACAGCAGCCACCCCGACGAGGCGCCGCTGACACTGACTCAGTACGCGCGGAAGCACGTCGCCAACCTGAGCGGGATCGGTGAAGCCACGCGGGAGCGTTACGGCGCGTTCATCCGCCGCGACCTCGCCCGGATCGACCTGCCCCTGGACGCGATCACCCCCGCCGTGGTCGCCGGCTGGGTCAACGGGCTGGAGCGTGCCGGCGCGTCAGGCAAGACGATCAAGAATAAGCACGGGTTCCTGTCCGGTGTCCTGGAGGGTGCGGTGCGTGACGGGCACCTGTCCGCGAACCCGTGCAAGCACACGCGCCTGCCCCGCACCCTGCAAAGGGATGAGATGACGTTCCTGACCCCTGGTGAGTTCGCGGTGCTGGCGGATGCGGTGCCGGCGTACTGGCGCCCGCTGGTGACGACGCTGGTGGGCACCGGCCTCAGGGTGTCCGAAGCCACGGCGCTTCAGGTGCAGGACGTCGACCTCGACAACGGCACGGTGCGCGTCGTGCGGGCGTGGAAGCGCGCCACGGACGGCACCGGCTGGCGCCTCGGGCCGCCGAAGTCCAAGAAGTCCCGGCGGACCGTCGCGCTGTCCACTCAGGTGCGCGACCTGCTGGTGCCCCTGGTCGACGGCCGGGCGCCCGGTGAGTTCCTGTTCACCAACCGCGCCGGCCGGCCGGTCAGGCTCAACACGTGGTTCAAGGGTGTTTGGCAGCCGGCGCTCAAGCGCGCGCACCTGGGCAAGCCGCTCCGCATCCATGACCTGCGGCACACCTGCGCGTCGTGGCTTATCGCCGGCGGGCTGGACTTGCTGACGGTGCAGTACACGCTCGGTCACGAGTCCCTGACCACGACGTCCGACCGCTACGGGCACCTGATGCCGGAGCGGCGCCAGGCCGCCGCTGCGGTCATGACGATGGCGCTGGCGCAGGCCTTCCCAGAGATTGAGCCCCCGCGCGCCGTTATCGCATCGTGACTTGCTTGGGGTAGTGCGTCGAGTAGTGGCCGAAGTAGTGTGGGTGTCATGAGGCGAGCCGTAGGGCCTCTGCCACTAGATTTCGGGACTGTGAGCCCACGACCAGTCGCGGAGATCGTCCGCGAGCAGCGCGTCCGCCGCGCTGCAGAGCACCAGCGCCTTCGTCTCTCCCGCAGCCGGCGCCGCGACACGCGAGCCGTCGACTACGGGAAGTACACCCTCACCGACGTCGATACCGGCGCGGTGGTTTTCGGTGGTCCCGAGCCGTATATGTACTCGGCCACCCTCGATGAGGTCGAGGAATACCTGAACCGGCCTCGTCAAACCTAGATAAGGGCGGGGAGCCGCCAGTGCTGGCACACAGGCGACTCCCCTTGCACCACCAGCCTTAGAAGGGAAGGCGAGTGGGCCATGAGCAAGATATCCGACCAGCCCCTATGGGACGAGATCACCAGCGAGGAGATCACCGTCCTCGACGGCCGCATCGTCGTGGCCGTCGCTGTCGAGCGGTCCCGAAGCGGCCGGCTGTCCCACATCGTGCTCAGCGCGCCCGGCGGCGCCTGGCTCAGCGCGGATGACGCGGTCAACGTGGCGCGGGTGCTGCTCCGCGCCTCCGAGCGACTGGAGGCGTGACCATGAGCGCCCCCACATATCGGCTGGGCGAGTCAGCGCGATACAGCCCAGACGTGCCGGCCCGACGTCGACGCGGCCAACGATCCGGCACCGTGGTGACGACGACGGTTGACCCGCGCGTGTGGCGCGTGGCGCTAGAGGCAGCGGGCGGCGACACCAGCCGCTTGGTCGTCCTCAGCGCCACCGCCGTCCTGGTCATGAATAAGGCCCGAGGGGGAACGAAGAAATGAAGAACAAGACTCGGCCGGGCAGGGCTGGTCTCGGCTTGGCAGGGCGCGGCCGGGCAAGGCTGGGCTGGGCCGGACGTGGCATGGCGTGGCAGGGCATGGACACCACCACCACCCCCCGGATCGTGTTGGCCGGCCTGGCGGTGGCGCTGCTGGCCGGCTGCGGCGGCGGGGAGCCTGAGCCGCCGCCTGAGTCGCCCGCCACCTTCCAGGCACCCGAGCCGGAGCCCACGACGCCGGAGCCGGAGCCCACGCCCACCAACCCAGCGACGGAGGCGACGAGAGACGCGCTCGACCGCTGGTTCTACGGGGGCGTATACCCAGGGGGCCTGTCGGGGGCCGAGCAGGACAAGTTCTGTGACGACGTCGACCTTCACGGCGCTGACGTCATGGCCGTCGCCGTCACAACCGCCCTGCCCGCCCCCGCAGAGGGGTGGGACATGGTCGCCGCGACCGACTGGGTTTCCCTCGCTTGCTTCCTGGAATGGAACTGAGGCCATGAAAGAGGACCCTGGCAGTACGGAATACACCACTCAGGACAACCACCGGTTCTATTTCGTCACCGACACGCAGAAGGGCACGGCGTTCCTGGAGATCCGCCCGTTCACCACTGCGGCCACACAGATAGAACTCAGCCGCGAGGACGTGCAAGCGCTCAGCGGCATCCTGTCTGTCATCTCCCTGGAGAGCGACCTGGCGGCCCTTGGACTCGACCCTGTCCGGCACCGGCACATCATCCAGACGGCCATCCGCCGGGCAGGAGTCGAGTGCGAGGAGGCCGACCACCGGGCTATCGAGGCCGTCCGGAACGTGGGTTACCGGATCGTCGCGCCTCAGGAGCATGGGCGCCTCGCGGTCACCCACCAGCGCAAGTCCATCCGCGCCTTGCGAGCCGGCCGGTCCAAGGTGGAGAACGTCGACCTGGACAAACTGGACCCGGAGGCCCGAAAAGCCTTCGGGATCATGGCGCTGGCCTTCGCCGCGCAGATCGATTTCAACAGGCGCCTGGACGTGCGCCAGAAGCGGCTAGAGGAGGCGGTGAAGCACGTGAGCGTCCGCACCGAACGGTCAGAGGAAGAGATCGCCACCCTACGCGAGCGGCTCGACCGACTGGAGCGACAGCGCCACGATTGAACCCCCGAGGGCGCGGCCTGGCACGGCGAGGCCAGGCTAGGCCGGGCGCGGCGCGGCGTGGCCTGGCGTGGCAGGGAAACGCCTTAACCCGTCCTGAACTTGTCGGGGCGCGGCGGGGCTCGGCCCGGCTGGGCGCGGCACGACTGGGCGCGGCTGCGGCACGGCGCGGCTCGGCCGGGCGGGGCACGGCTGGGCATGGCAGGGCACGGCAAGGCAGGGGAACCAACCACCAACCCAACGCTTTGAGAGAGGGCACCACCATGCGCACCATGCGCACCATCGCCAGCGGCATCGCCGCCCTGGCACTCGCGGCCGGCGTCGCCAGCGGCGCGTCAGCACAGACGCAAACCGTCGCTGTCGCGCACACAACGCCCAGCGGCAACGTCATCGTGCTCCTCATCCCGGCGCAAGCCGCAGAAGCACACATCGCCCACGGCGACGCCGTCCTCGCCTGAAAACAGGCCCCAGGGCACACAGGAAGGCCTCCAGCACACCGCTGGGGGCCTTTCCCATGCCAGGACACAGCCGGGCCACTTTGGAGCGCTCAGAACCCCGATTCAAGGCTGACGCACAGGTGCCCGGTTTTAGCACCAGACCCGCCTAAAACCGTGGAAAACGACGCGGGGGGATACCGAATCGCCAGACGGGGCTGGCGATTTTTTGCGGACTCGGGGTACCCCCCACCCCTTTGACCCCCTAGTAACACATGGCGATGCCGTTGGCGACTTCGACGGTGCCGCGCTCTTTGAAGTTCCGTTTGTGCTCTTCCCACCATTCCAGGTATTCCGGTCTGTGGTCATAGACGCATATGTCGGGTCCCGACCAGCACCGGCTGTGCGGGCTTGCGCCTGGAAGGCGGAGTGCTGCTGGGCAGTCGGTGTGGGCAAAGCAGATCCAGGTTGGCGTCGGTCGCGCTGGCGTTGGCGCGTTGACGTAGTACTGTCTGCTGCCTTTCCTTTTGTTGCATGGGCTGCATAACACTTGCGCGTTGTCAGGATCGAACTCGAGCCCTTTGTTCAGTGAATAGGGAATCTTGTGGTCGATCTCGGCGGCGTAGAACGTCAACGGTGGAGCGTTCACGTCAACTGCTTTTCCACAGGCGACGCACACGTGGGGGTGGGTGGCGAGCACCATGGCCCGGAAGTCTTTCCACCTCTTGGTCCCCGTCCGGTTGGCTGGCATACCCCCTACCTCCCTTTAGATACCCCCTACCCCTGTCTGGGATTAGGGCACCCCCTGTTGTTGTGTTACACCCACCCCTGTTGCCTGCACACCCCCGTCACCTTTATGGGCAGGCCACCCCCCTTTGCTGTGCTACCCCCAGGGGTGAGGTGGCCCCGGCACTATGCCCAGGACCGGGGCCACCCCTTACGCTCGCTCGCCTCGCCGGCCGGGAAGTGGAGCAGCCGGTGACTCTTATGGCGAAGTGAGCGCCCTGCCCGCCTGACGCTGGGTCCGTTTCTGCACATCGGCGCCCATCGCTCCAGCCGCGCCCTCAATGCTTGGAGGCGGGCCGGTGACGTTAACGCCCTGGCGGGCATCCGAGCGAGCCTGGCTGACTAAGGACAAACTCACTCGGGGTATTCAGTTGTGAATCACGCCGTCTTCGTGATCTTGGTTATCGCGGCGGGGTAAGGCCAGCCCCACGAGATTCGAAGGATGCCCTTCACGGCCACTTGGTCCTTCGTGAACCAAACGGACTTGTCGGTTTCGAGGACGGGGCCTTCTGCGGCTCCCTCGCGGATGACGAGGAGGCTGGCGGTCTGGGGGATGGCCCAGACGGTCGAGGCGGGGACGGCGTCGGAGGTCAGGAGCGGCACGCCGAGAATCTGGCGGCTGCCGGGCACCGTGGGATCGGGGCCGAGCAGCGGCCGGTTACTCCCGGTCTCGTCGCGCAACTTGGACAGGGCGGTGACGTCGGCGCTGTTGGCCACGAACGCCGTGACGGGGTGACCTTTGGTCTGGCCGTTGACGATGGCGTCGGTGAAGACGTCGAGGTTGGCCCAGCCGCCGGCTGCCGTGGCCACGGTGTTGACGCCGGCAAGGGCGCCGAGCCCATTAGGCGCGGGCGCCACACCGGCACCACCGAAGAAACTGGAATCCAGAACGACTTGGAACGATCGCACCAGGCTTTGCGCCACTTCGGTGACCGCTGCGGGTGACGTGTCATTAGCGGCCTCGCGGGTCACTCCGACGACGCGGGCCATCTTGGTCGGGGTAATGACGAGGTCCGTGAGGGTCATATCCCCCAGGGGAATCTCGGCGCCTTCAGCGACCCAGGACGCGCCGACGTCGGAGGTAACGATGGGCACGCGCAGGTCGTGCGATTGGGTGCGAACTACCCGCGAAACCCGTGCGCAAACGGCCTGCTGAGTAAGGGGACGAACAAAGACATCTTCGACTTGCGCGGGCGTCAGCAATGCGACGCCGCTGGTCGTGGTCATCACCACGAGGGCTCCTGGAGGGGGTACGCACGCGCGCTGTGGCGCAGCAGAACCAATGGGTGGTTCGGCGCGCCCTCCAGGGGCGTCCTGCCGTGGCCTCCAGGGGCCTAGTGACCGGGCGGCGGGAGCCTCCGGGACTCCCTACCTAGGTCATTGGCGAACTTTACTACAGGTGGTGGTTTCTTTTACACCCCCCCGCCTAGGGCGCGCTGGAACGCGGTCAGGCCGTCGGCGGGCACGGTGCCGGCCGGTGAGGCGCCGAGCACGGCCCTGCTGACGGGGAACTTCGCCAGGCGCTGCGCGGACCGGTAGCCGCTGGCAAGGTGCGGCTTCCGCTCGATAAGGGCGTTGACGGCGTGGGCGACCTTGGTCTGGTCGACGACGCCGTTCGTGGTGAGGTCGTCCATCGTGGCGCCGAAGTTGAACAGGTCTTCGCCGTCGCTGAGGCCGTCGTGGTGGGTGGCGATCCGGACAACTTCCTGGCGCTGCATGGTCTCCAGGGCGGTGCTGAGGGTGTTGGCCTTGTCCTCGGCGGCCTTGACGCGGTCCCGGAGGGCCTTGGCTTCCCTCCTGGCTTTGCGCAGGCGCGGGTCAGCGGTGTCGTCGTCCGGCGCTTCACCCTCGGGCTCGTCAGGCTCGTCGGGGCTGGCGGCGCTGGGCGCGGTCGTGGCGGTCGGCGTGTCGTCGGTGGGCGTGTCGTCGGGGGTGACGACGTCGGCGGTGCTCTCGCTCATGATTTTCCTTCCTAGGGGGTGCCGACCTGCTGGCCGGTGGGGATGCCGGCGGGGCCGGCTGTGGTGGGCGGGGTGTCGAGGCGCGGGCCCAGGCCGCCGTTCGCGCGGCCGGGCGGCCCGTAGAACTCACGCCGCCTCGCGCCGGGCGTCAGGTGTGACACGAGGACGGTGACGACGTCGGGCAGGGCGGTGCCGCCCAGGTAGTGCGAGAGCAGCAGCCGCTCGGCCGGGGTGGCATACCGGATGAACTTCCCGCCACGTTCGTAGTCGGCGTGCTGGGTCTGCATCTCGGGGCTGTAGTACGGGCACTCCGGGATGGCCTTGTGGTCCACGAAGATGTTGCCGCGCGGGTCGCCGGGCCAGTACGCGCCCCCGCATGACGGGCAGTTACGGTCAGGCATCGCGCACCTCCAGCAGGGCGACGCGCAGCCGTTCGGTGGCGAGGGCCTGGGCGAGGGCGGCGTGGGCCTGGGCCACGGCGACGTGCTCGACAGGCATGACAGGCGCGGCGCGGCCCAACGCGGCGAACGCCGCACTGAGATGGAACGCGAACGGGTCGGGGCCCTCGGTACGGCCAACGGCCTGGGGCTTTCGGTTGGTGGGCACTCGGTCACACTCCCTTGAGTAGGGCGGCGATTGCCGCCTCGGCTTGGGCGTCGAGTTGGACAGGCGGAGGCATGGGGCGGGGGCGGCGGGGTGCGGCGGACATGACGCCGCCCCAAACCCCGGATTTCTCCCAGGTGCGGCCGTATTCGGCGCATGCGGCCCGGAGGGGGCAGTCCGTGCACAGCCGGGCGGCGAGGGCCTGCTCGCTGGAGCGGTCGGATATCCACCAGCGTGGGTCGGCGCTGAGCGCGAGGCACGGCACCACCTCGCCGGCGGCGAGCGCGTGCTGCACGGCCTCCAGCAACGCGTCGTGCGCGGCCTGCTGCTCGGCCGGCGCGGCGGGCGGGTCAGGCCAGAACTCGGCCGGCCGCGCATAGGGCGAGTCATCGAGGAACAAATCCGCGAACGTCGGACCGATATGGCCCTGGATCATGCTGTGATCGACGGCTGTCATGTTGCGGGCCTCCCCGCGCGTGAACCACGGCCCCGCCGTGGTACCTCAGAGCGTACTTACATCTGTGTCACTTCCCTCCGGGCAGCGGCACGGCGTCCGGGCATCTCGGGGCTTCTCCCACCTTCTACTCCCACTCCCACCCCCTTAAGGGGGGTGGAGTGGGTGGGAGTATGGGAATCGGTTGGGAGTAGTGGTGGGAGTTGGGAGTACGGCTAGGCGGGCAGGACGTAGTGGGATCGTCCGGACTTGCCGACGTTGACCAACCTCCCCTCTGTGACCAGCACATTCAGGGCTCGGTAGAAGGACGTCGAGGGCATCTCGGACGACGCGAGCAACTGGGTAGTGGACGCTCCGGTCGCTCCGTGGTGGGAAACGAAGTGGGAGTAGAGGGCCTCCGCAGCCGTATTACGGCGGGAGTTCGTATCGATATCCACGAAGGCCTCGACGTTGCCGGAGGTCGTGCCCTTCACGGGGGCGAACCGCAGCCGCAACTCATCGGTTACGGGGCCGTCCTTCCGTTTCTTCCGGCTCAGGGTCACACAGTTCGCGTCACCCTCGGTCTGATACACACAGTCCACGCCACCCTCCAGGGCCGACGAGCCGCGCACGGTCGACTTGTCCTTGCCGGTGTGGTGCAGGACGTTGACGGTGCCGCCCCCGGTGGCATCCATAAGCGAATACAGAGCAGACACGGCAATACCCATGTCTTTGGCGCTGTTTTCATCCATGCCGGGCATGCACTTGGCGAGGGTGTCCACGACAACGAATCCGTACTTACCCGCGCGGATAATCCCCTCCAACTCCAGAACATCGTTCTGGTGGCCCAGGTGGGCGGGGACCGGGAGGACCGTGAGGGCGCTGTCCTCGACGGTGCGGTGCCACGCCTTCTCCCAGGCGGTGATCCGCTCATTCAGGCCATAGGCACCCTCGGCCGCGACATACAGCACGCGGCGGGAGACGGTGGGGCGACCCATCCAGGGCCGGCTGGTGGCGACGGACGCGGCCCAATCCTGGGCAATGAATGACTTGAGCGTGCCCCAGTAGCCGGCCAGAACCACGACGGTCCCGAGATCGATAGTCCCGTCGATCAAAGGGGCCGGCGCGGGCAGGGTCGCCAGGGCGCTGCGGGTCAGCAGGCGCGAGGACAGGGACAGGGGCACCCGGTGGTTGGTATCCGCGTCAGGAGGCTCCGCCGGCGGCGACCACGGCATCCCGTCGTAGATGGTGCGGCTCACTTGAGGCCTCGCCGGCGTTGGTCCGCGCGGACGGCCTCGGCCTTGTCGTGCTCGCCCCGAATGTCACACAAGTCATCAAAATGCGGATGCCGGGCGAGGTCGTGCGCCAACGCCGAGATACCGCGCCAATGCTCGGACCACTTGAAATCGCAAGCGTCATAGCCGCGCTGCCAGCCGGCCATCAGGCCAGCCTCGTACCCGTGGAGCCAGAGGTTGCCGTCGCGCTTGCTCATCTCAGCGAGATGAGGCAGCGGCGGCGGCGTGTCGCTGTCCCCGCGCGTGTCCGTGCGAGGCACTACACTCAGGGGCACGGGGTTGTTGCGGGTGCTGCCGCTGGTGGGGCCGGTCTTGGCGGGCCGGCCCTGCTGCTTGTTCTGGGGGTTCTGCGGAGGCGCCATGGTCGGCCCGTTCCGCCGTTCACGTCCTCCGGACGCTACGTGGGTTTAACTTGCGGACTTCAGGAGCGAAGCGATGCGCTCGCGCTGCTCCGGGGTCAGGGGCGGGGTCAGGGCCAGAATCTTGCGGACGTGGTCCTCCAGCATCGCGGCGTGCATCTCACGGCGGATGTTGTCCTGGACTGCCTGCGGGGCGCCGGTGCGGATGGCAACGCCCAACTTTGCCCGGTGGTGCATGGGTCGGACTCGTGGTGGACATGGGCTTCCCTTCTGGGCTCGGACGTGTTGTCCAAGGTCGAACGTACGTGCTCGCACCCTGCGCTCTGACCTGCGGGGATGCCTGTGACCTGCGGCGTTACGGCGGTGTGGTGTGGACTCCACTTTCCGGACCGGCGTCGTCGCAGGTCAGGACAGGTGGCACACGTAACGGACACTGTGGCCATGTTGACGCGCCACGTTGACAAGGCCGAAGCCTCCGGTCCCAAACCTGCGACGACGCAGGTCACGGGCCTATCGAGC